>JAAEOK010000087.1 GCA_024244705.1 Alphaproteobacteria bacterium | reverse complement strand
TGTCGATAACACGAGATATGACCGGTCTATGTAACACATAATCTGTCCGGATTTAGAACAGCTCCAAATTGGAGGGGGTGTCGATGCGCCGGACGGAGCAGTTACAAGGACTGAGATTGATGAAGTTTGAGGACGTTTACGGTCGCACCTACCGTGGCGAGCTGAGCCAGCAGGAAGCGGCGGAGATACTGGGCATATCCGAGCGCACGTTCCGGCGCTGGCGCGATCGCTATCAAGCGGAAGGCGCGGAGGGGCTTTACGATCGCCGCCTTGGCCGGGTTTCGGCGCGCCGTGCCGGGGTCGACGAGGTGGCGGCGCTGTTGCGGCTGTTCGACACCAAGTACTGGGATTTCACGGCCAAGCACTTGCGGGACAAGCTGGTCGCCGAGCATGAGTTCAAGCGCAGCTACAACTGGGTCCGGGTGACGCTTCAGGCCCATGGCCGGATCGCGCCGGCGCCGCGGCGCGGGGCGCACCGGCGCAAGCGGCCACGGCGGCCCCTGGTTGGCATGATGCTGCACCAGGACGGCTCGACGCACCAATGGGTGGGCGACCGGTACTGGGACCTGATCGTGACCATGGATGACGCCAGCTCGGAGATCTACTCGGCCTTCTTCGTCGCCGAGGAGGGCACGATGTCGAGCTTCGAGGCGCTGAACGAGGTGGTTTCGGCCCACGGGCTGTTCTGCTCGCTCTATGCCGATCGGGCGGCGCATTACTGGCATACGCCGGAGGCCGGCGGCAAGGTCGACAAGGACAACCCGACCCAGGTCGGCCGCGCCCTCGAGCAGCTCGGCATCGAGCTGATCGCGGCCTATTCGCCGCAGGCCCGGGGCCGCTCGGAGCGCATGTTCGGGACCCTGCAGAAGCGCCTGCCGCAGGAGCTCAGGCTTGCCGGCATCACCGACATGGCGGCGGCCAACCGCTTCCTCAAGGAGGTCTACCTGCCGGCTCACAACGCCCGCTTCGCCCGCCCGGCCGAAGACACCGGCTCCGCCTTCGTGCCCTTCACGGGCAACCTGGCGGACATCCTCTGCGTCCACGAGGAGCGGGTCGTCGGCAACGACAACACCGTGCGCTACAAGGGCCGGAGCCTGCAGATCCCCGCCGACCGCCATCGCCA
>JAAEOK010000086.1 GCA_024244705.1 Alphaproteobacteria bacterium | reverse complement strand
GCCAACGGCACGAAGATGTCGAGGTTGCCTTCCTGCGCGCTGCCGAACTGGCCGCCGGGCGCAATCCACGGTCCCCACTTGTCCTGCGCAGCCGCCTCGTCCACCGGCAGCTGCGCCGCCACCGCCACCGTCGCCGCGCCGACCAGCAACGTGGTCTTCAGCGAGGCCGCCGGGCGGGCGCTCGAAATCTTGCTCGGAATGTTGGAAAGGTTGGCTAGCTTGGCGTCGTCAACGCGTGCGGCCATTTGGGCGGCTCCCCTTGCTCGCGCCGCGGCCCATCGTCATGGGGCGCAGCGACATTTGCTCATCGCGCACCGATCCGCAACGCAGGAAGATCGGATGCACATCACCATTCCGCGCATTCGTGACGCGGCCTTTTTCCCACTTTCTCACCACGGCGCCGAAAATTCCACACCATTTACGGAAAAGTTGGCTCGTAATGTCATTTTAGGAGCGAGTTGTTGCAAATTTACAACAGAAACCCGGCGAGGCGATGTCATTTCGTCGTTCCGGGCGCGCCGCGACGCCTTGGTGACGCGGGGCAGACACGGGATCCCGGGTCGCCAGGATGACGAAGGACGCCGCACCGTTGCACGCTGCGGCCCTGCTTTCGGCAAAAGCGGGCGCTTGGAATGACGAAATGCCGGGTGTCGGGGACGACGATGGCGAACCGTCCGCCACATCCAGGAAACCTGTGGATTTTGCTGTTTCGGCTCTTGTAGCGCTCGACGATTTGGTCCAATCTGCGGCCGCTCAACAAACCGCTACAAGGGGCCGGACGGACGCATGAAAGCCTTTAAATTCATCATCTTCCTCTCTTTCCTCGGTTGCTTGGCCGTGGCGCCGTCGCTGGTCGACACGGCGGCGATGGCGCAGACCGAAACCGAGGTCAAGTTGACCAAGCGGGAAAAGATCAAGAACTGGACCTATCTCTGCTTCGAGCGCGCCGCCAAAGAGGGGGCCGACCCCGTTCGTTTCTGCCGCATCAACACCCAGCTGTGGGCGCAGGGTGAGCAGCAAAAGCGGTTGATTATAGCGGTCATCGTTCGACTGGCTGGGGAGCAGAAAACCCCGGTCATGACCCTCCGCATGCCTCCAGGCCTGGTCGTCGGCGAAAAGGTGCGGATGCAGGTCGATGAACAGCCGGCGCTGTTGTCGCCGCCGGTCGAGTGCCGCAAGGTCGAATGCCGCACCGAGATGTCGATGAGCGACCAGCAAATCAAGCAGATGCAGGCGGGAACCCAATTCAAAGTCACCTTCGCCGGGCCGGAGAAGAAGGCGTTTCGGGTCGACGTGTCGCTGCTTGGGTTCACGCGCGCCATTAAGACACTGCGCCAAGCAGGGATCTGACCGCTACCGAGTTCCCTAATCGTCCTCCTTTGGGCCCAACGGCCGCTCGTCCTCGTCATCGAACAGAATGCGATGGGCGGCACCGTCGAGATCGTCGAACTGACCTGACCGCAACGCCCAAAGAAAGGCAGCGAGGCCGATCCCGCCAAGCAGCAGCGCGACGGGGATGAGATAAAGCAGGCCGGTCACGATGTGTTCCCCTTTGCCAAACGCAGGGCGTTGCCGATAACGAGCAGCGACGATGTCGACATCGCGATCGCAGCGACCAGGGGCGTGGCCAGTCCGGCGACGGCGAGGGGAATGGTCACCGCGTTGTAGAGGACGGCGAAACCGAGGTTCTGGCGCACCAATCGCCCGGCCCGACGCGCGACGTCGATGGTCTCGACGACCGGCCCGAGACGATCGCCCTGGAACACGATATCGGCGGCATTCTGGCTGATATCCGCCGCCGTCGAAGGCGACATCGAAACATCGGCGGCGGCCAGGGACGGCGCATCGTTGAGACCGTCACCGACCATCAGCACGGCGTGTCCGTCGTGGTGATGGGTTTCCAGTTGGCGGACCTTGGCCACCGGATCACAGCGCGCCATCCAGCGCCGTATACCCAAACGCTGTGCGATATCGGCGACCGCGCGACGGCGGTCGCCAGAAAGCAATACGACGTCAAGGCCCCGCTTTTGCAAGTCCGCCACGACCGACCCCGAATCGGTCCGCGGACGGTCGGCGAACGCGAAGCGGACCGGGGATTCGTTCGGTTTCCGCAGCCACACCTCGGGACTTTCCCGTTCAAGCAAATCGGTCGCATCGCAAAATTCATGGCTGCCGAGACGCACCTCGCCCTCCGCGGTGTCTAAAATCAATCCGCCACCCGGTACCTCGCGAACGCCTTCCGCTACCGTGGTCAACGGCGTCGCCCGAACCAACGCGCGCGACAGGGGGTGTCGGCTGGCCAGCGCCATCGACGCCGCCAACCTAAGATCGGCCGAGGCATAGCGGCGCGTGTCGATGAGGTCGAGCCGGCCCTCGGTCAGGGTCCCCGTTTTGTCGAAGACGACGATATCGACCTTGACCAAGCGCTCGAGCGCCGTGCCCGATTTGACCAAAACGCCCCGGCGCAGCAGGCGCCCGCAAGCGATTACCTGCACCGCCGGAACGGCCAACGCCAACGCACAGGGACAGGTGATGATCAGGACGGCGACCGCATAAAGCAGAGCCACCTGCCACGAGGCCTGGCCGATCACCATCCACCCGACGAAAGTCGCCAGCGCCAGCCCGTGAACGACCGGAGCATAGAGGCGTGCGACACGATCGGCGAGGCGAACGTAAGTCGCCCGTCCCTGCTCCGCCGCCTCCATCATGCGTACGATTTCGGCGAGCAGCGTATCGTCGCCGGCGGCGGTGACCGAGATCCGCAGCGGTTCACCGAGGTTGACCGTGCCGGCAAAGACCAAATCGCCGCGGGCCACATTGGTCGGCAGCGACTCGCCATCGATCAGGCTGGTATCGACATCTCCGCCACCGTCGAGGACGCGGCCGTCGGTCCCGATCCGCTCACCGCAGGCAACCAGAACAGTCATCCCGGGGCGCGCTTGACCAGGTGAAATCGTGCGTTGGGTGCCGTCGCTCTCGAGAACCCGAATCGCGCGCGCCGACAATGCCAGCAAGTGCGCGGCCGCCGACCTGGCTTGCCCACGGGCGCGACTGTCCAGGTAGCGACCGATGAGCAGGAAGAACAGCAGCGCGGCCGCGGAATCGAAATAGACATGCAAGCCGCCGGTCGCAGTCTCCCAGAGGCTCATCCCGGTGGCAAGGACCACGGCCAGGGAGATCGGCACGTCCATATTGACCCGCCCATGACCAAGCGCCGAAAGCGCCGAGTGAAAGAATGGCCGCCCGGCATAGCCGATCGCCGGGAGTGCGATCAGGGCCGACACCCAATGCATCAGCTCACGGGTCGCAGGCCCCATGTCGGTTCCCGCCCACACCGCGACCGACAGCAGCATGATATTGCCGGCGGCAAAGCCGGCGACCGCCAGGGCGCGCAGCAGGGCCTGGTCGCGGGTGTCGGTGGCCGCCTCGAGACGGATTGGATCGAACGGCGCCAGGCGATAGCCGAGCGCGGCGATTCGGGCGACCAGATCATTGGCCTCGGCTTTGTCCTTCTGCCACCGGAGGGTGAGGCGGCGCGTGGTCATGTTGACCCGTGCCCAGGTCACGCCGGGCACTTTGGCCAAGGCCGATTCGATCAGCCAGACGCAAGCCGCGCAATTGATCCCATCGACCATCAGGTTGAGGCCTTGTTCGTTGCCCTTGTCCTCGACATGGGCGCCGTAATCGATGGTCGGCGAATCCGCGTCCGGCCGTAACGGACGCGCGTCAGAGCCATGGTCGCGACGTTTGTAAAACGCGTCGAGATCGAGCTCCGCTATGACATCAAAGGCGGCGGCACAGCCGGCGCAGCAGAATCGGTCGCGCACCGCGCCATCGCCGTCGAGCGGCAGCCCGCAATGGGCGCAGGCGGCAACCGGTGGGGAGTTCGCGGCTAAGACAGGTGCAGGCGTCGCGTCGATTGATGCCGGCGGCCGTCCTTGGTCACGTCGAGTCGGAGGTCCCATTGTCCTGGCAGTGGCAGTTCGATTTGTGCTCCGTAGAGTCCGTTGCCTCGTGGCGCCAGCGTCGTCGCGATGTCCGCATCGTCATGGGTCGGCCGGAGGAAGGCGGCTTCGACCCGGGCATCGGAGATATCGCGTCCAAACTGGTTTCGAATTCGTACCGCAAGCGTGGTGATGCCGTCGGATCGCCGATCTACATCGAGGGCGACCTGCCACCCAAGCGCGGCTTGGGTTCGCGCCGCCTCGATCTGATCATTGTACGCCAAACCATTCCGATAGGCACTGTCCGTCGTCAAGCCGCTCCAGCTGCCGATGGCAAATCCGACCAACACGGCATTTACCCCGAAGACGACGCAAAAGAAAGCGACGAAAGTCCATGGGATCCATCGGTCCGATGCAAAAAACCGCTGCCAGCCGTTCATTTGTCAGGACCCCGGAACACGGTCTTGTAGCGCGTGGTCTCGCCACTCCACGGGGCCTCGACAATGAAGACCAGATCCGTCGACTCCGAGGCGACGTCGTCGCGCGGCACGGTAACAAAAACCCGATAGGTGGCAACATCGTCCTGGCCGACCTGCAAGCGGGCGTTGGTTCCGGTGCCGGTCGTTTGCCCGGATACATCGAGGCGCGCGTCGGCAATGCCTTCGATGCTGACGTCAAAGGCACGCGCGGGGTTGCGCATGTTCGAGATTTTCAATGTGTAGCCGTTGCGGATGCTGCCGTCGGACATCGGAATGAAAAGCGGCGAACGGTCGTGCAACACATTGACATGGAGGCTGGGCCGGGTGATCAGCGTCCCAATCATCACGGCAGCGGCGAGCGCCATGATCGAGGCGTAGATGAGGGTCCGCGGGCGCAGCAGTTTGTAGCTAAGCTCCTTGCTTTCGGCGCGGTTGATCTGATTGAGCGTTGTGTCGAACATGATCAAATCGCGCGGCCGCCCGACTTTCTCCATGACCGCGTTGCAGGCGTCGATACACAGCCCACAGCCGATGCATTCGAGCTGGTTGCCATCGCGAATGTCGATACCGGTCGGACAGACGGTAACGCATTGACGGCAGTCGACGCAGTCGCCCCGCCCCTCCCACGACTGTCCTTGGCGGTGCCGGCCTCGCGGTTCGCCGCGCCAGTCCTCATATGTCACGACCAATGTATTCTCGTCGAACATCGCGGCCTGGAACCGCGGCCATGGGCACATATAGGTGCAGAGCTGTTCACGCGCCCATCCCGCCAAGGTGTAAGTGGTGGCAGCGAACAGGCCGACAAAGCCATAGATCGCCAGGGAAGCCTCCCCGGTCAACAATTGCGGCAGGACGGTCGGCGCGTCGTTGAAATAGAGAATCCAGGCCCCGCCGGTGAAGATGCCAATCAGGATCCAAGCCCCATGTTTGAGGACTTTCTTGATGACCTTGTTACGAGAGAGTGGCTTCTTGTCCAACCGAATACGGGCGTTGCGGTCGCCCTCGATCTTGCGTTCGACCCACATGAAGAGATCGGTCCACACCGTCTGTGGGCATGCGTAGCCGCACCAGACCCGTCCCAACAGGCTGGTCGCCAGGAACAGCCCGACGGCGCCGAAGACCAGGAGTCCGGTGATGTAGTAGACCTCATGGGGCCAAATCTCGATAAAGAAGAAATAGGCCCGCCGGGCGGGTAAATCGATCAGCACCGCCTGGTCGGGCATGCCCGGCTCGCGGTCCCAGCGCAGCCACGGCACCGTGTAATAGATGCCGAGCAGGACGATCAATATGATCCATTTGAATCGACGCAGTGGGCCCTTCACGTCCTTGGGGTAGACGCGGTTGCGCGCCTCGTAGAGCGGGGGCTTGCCGTCGGCCTTGAACGAGCGGACGTCGTCGACCGGGATGCCGGTCTCGGTCGCGGTCATCGACGCGGTGGTGGTGATCGCGTCCATGACTGGCGCGATTTATTGGCCGCCGCCGAGTGCATGCACATAGACGGTGAGCATCTTGATGGTCGGTCCATCCAGCCGATTCACCCAGGCCGGCATCATCCCGGCGCGCGAATTGCGGATCGATTCGACGATATCGGCCTTTTCGCCGCCGTACAGCCAAATCGGATCGGAAAGATTGGGGGCCCCTAGTTCGGCCATGCCTTCGCCGGCCTCGCCATGGCAGGCCGTGCACTGTTCGGCGAATATTTCGGCACCGGCGCCGGCAGCCTCGGCATCCTCTTCGCGCCCGGATAGCGAGAGAACGTATTCCGCCACGTCGTTGATCTGCTCCCGCGACAATATCTCGAGGGCGCCGAAGGCCGGCATCTCGCTCGATCTGGTCTCGTCGTTGTCGGCCCGAATCCCATAAAGCAATGTTTGATGAATATCGTCGAGCGACCCACCCCAGATCCAACTGTCATCGACCAGACTCGGATATCCGACGGCCCCCGCCGCGCCGCTGCCATGGCAGGGTGCGCAATTGTCGGCGAAAGCCGTGCGCCCGCCGGCCATTGCGAAATTGAACAGCGCCTGTTCCGCCCGGACCTCCTCGGGAGATACGGCGTCGATGCGGTTGAGAAATTCGGCCTGGGCCGACCGCGCCGCGGCAATATCCGTCACGACCGCCTCGCGGCTGTTGTAGCCGAGGACGCCCCCGGTATAGCCGCTGAGACCCGGAATCGACGGGTATAGAATGTAATAGACCAAGGCCCAGACGATCGTGGCGTAGAGGACGTACAGCCACCACTTCGGCAGCGGACGGTTCAATTCCTTGATACCATCCCACTCGTGCCCGGTCGTCTCGATTCCCGTAACACTGTCCTTTTCGATTTTTGTCGGCATTGCCTAGTCCTCCGACTCTTCCCGAAACGGGATTTCCGCGTCCCGCTGAAAGCGTTTGCGATTGCCCGGCCAGAATGCCCAGGCGACGATGCCGAGAAAGATCAAAACCAGCCACACAACCCACAAGCTGCGCAGGGCTTCGTAAATCTCGCCCATGGGTCGCGCCTACTGTTTGAGCTGTTCCGGCTCCACGGTGGAGAAATCCACCATGCGGCCGAGAATCTGCAGGTAAGCAATGACGGCGTCCAATTCGGTAATGCGATCGGGGTCACCGTCGAGGGGCCCGATGGCTGCCTTCGGATAGCGCGCAAGCAGTGCGTCGGGATCGCCGTTTTCCGGGTCCGCCTGGTTGATGACATCGTCGCGTGCGTTGGCGATCATGTCGTCCGTGTAGGGCACGCCAACCGCGACATTGGCCTCGAGATGCGCGGCGATATCGGCGATCTCCAGGGAGCGGGAGGCGAGAAACGGATAACCCGGCATGATCGATTCCGGCACCACGCTGCGCGGATCCGTCATATGCGCCGCATGCCAATCGTCGGAGTACTTGCCACCGACCCGCGCGATGTCGGGCCCGGTACGCTTCGAGCCCCATTGAAACGGGTGATCGTACATGCTCTCGGCGGCGAGGCTGTAATGGCCATAACGTTCGGCCTCGTCGCGGAACGGCCGGATTTGCTGGCTGTGACAGAGGTAGCAACCTTCGCGGATGTAGATATTGCGGCCCATCAACTCGAGTGGCGTATAGGGCCGAACACCCTGAACCCGCTCGATCGTCGATTCGATCGTGTAGAGCGGAACGATTTCCACCAGACCGCCGATCGAAACCGTGATCAACGTCAACACCAACATCAGGATGACATTGGTCTCGACCTTTTCGTGACTGAACCTGGCCATGGCGTCCCCCTACTCGGCGGCCGCGGCGACGGTCCGCGGGTCCAGATAGGGCCGCTCGTCACGCAGGTCGCCGCGTGCGGTACGCCACAGGTTGTAGACCATGACCAACGAACCGAGCAGGAACAACACCCCGCCGAGCGCACGAATGATATAGAATGGATGCATCGCCTGCACCGTTTCGGCGAACGAGTATTGCAGAAAACCGAGGCTGTCATAAGCACGCCACATCAGCCCCTGGGTGATGCCGGATACCCACATCGAGGTGATGTAGAGGACGATGCCGATGGTCGCGATCCAGAAGTGAAGACTGACGAGACGCAGGGAATAGAGCCGCTCGCGATTCCACAACCGCGGCACCAAGTAATACATGGCGCCGAAGCTGACGAACGCGACCCATCCGAGAGCCCCGGAATGAACGTGGCCGATCGTCCAGTCGGTGTAATGGGACAGGCTGTTCACGGCCTTGATCGACATCATCGGCCCTTCGAACGTGGACATCCCGTAGAACGCCACTGAGGTCACCATCATTCGCAGGATCGGGTCGGTGCGGAGCTTGTGCCAAGCGCCGGAGAGCGTCATGAGGCCGTTGATCATCCCCCCCCAGGACGGCATCCAAAGCATTATGGAGAATGTCATGCCAAGGGTCTGCGCCCAATCGGGCAACGAGGTGTAGATCAGGTGATGCGGGCCGGCCCAGATGTAGAGGAAGATCAGCGACCAGAAATGAACGATCGACAATCGGTATGAATAGATCGGCCGGTCGACTTGCTTTGGAATGAAATAATACATCATCCCGAGGAACCCCGCGGTCAGGAAGAAGCCGACCGCGTTGTGCGCATACCACCACTGGGTCAGGGCGTCCTGGACACCGGAGAATAGCGAATAGCTCTTGGTGCCGAAGAACGAGACCGGCACGGCGAGGTTGTTGACCACATGCAGCATCGCGACAGTGACGATGAAGGCGAGGAAAAACCAGTTCGCGACATAGATGTGGGGCTCCTTGCGGCGCATGATCGTGCCGACAAAGGCAACCAGATAGAGGACCCACACGATCGTGAGCCATATATCGACGTACCACTCCGGTTCCGCGTATTCGCGCGACTGGGTTACGCCGAGGACATAGCCCGAGGCGGCCAGGACGATAAATAGCTGATAACCCCAAAAAAGGAAGCTGGCGACGGTGTGCCCGCCCCAAAGCGGAGCCCGGCACGTCCGCTGCACGACATAGAGGGATGTTGCAAAAAGCGCGTTGCCGCCAAAGGCAAATACGACCGCCGAAGTATGGACCGGGCGGAGTCGCCCAAATGTCGTCCACGGCAAATCCAGGTTGAGCAGCGGGAAGGCGAGTTGGAACGCGATAACCACCCCGACCAGAAACCCGACGACACCCCAGAACACGGTGGCAATGACGAACAAGCGGACAACGTCTTCGTTATAACGCTCCGCGCGCCCGGCAACGGCCACATTGGTCATCGCAGTACCTCCCCCTTAAATCGGCGGCCCGCCGGTAACGCGGCGGGCCGAAAACGGCCGAAAGATCGCAGTGAAACTGGGCTCCATCATTGATCTAGGTCAAAGCCACACGGCGCAGACGTGGCATTTCTGGGGCCATGTTCGATGCCCTGCCCGGTGGCGATTTGGTCGCTGCTGCGATCGCTTTTTGTCGCGAACTCGGTTCGAACAGCAATTCGTTATTTGTCGCCATGGGTCTGGCTGGATTGGCCGGCGGGTTTCTGCACTGTTCAGGCATGTGCGGCCCTTTTGTCCTTGCTCAGACCGCTGGTGATCATGCTTACGGCAGCAAGAACTCGCTTGGTGAATGGCGCCGTTTGCAAGGCGCGATATTGATCCCCTACCACCTTGGTCGAGCTACGACTTATGCCGTCTTTGGTGGTATCGCCGCCAGTCTGACGTCCCAAATTCATGGCGTCGCCGCATTTCGGTGGCTGGCGGCCGCACTGCTGTTGACGGCGGCAATCCTCTTCGCATCACAGGCTTGGAACGGAGCCATGGCCACGTCGGGCCAAAACGGCGCACTGACGGCGCCATGGCTGCGACCCTTGACTCGTTTGGCGGCACCCTTGGCCCGTGGCCGGGGCGTCGGTCGGCGCTATGGCCTGGGCGTTGCGCTCGGGTTCCTTCCCTGCGGAATGATCTATGCCGCACTGGCAGCAGCAGCCGCGACCGGGGATACGTTTCGAGGAGCGGCGGCGATGACCATATTCGCAGTGGCCACAATTCCAGCCCTTGTCGGCGTCGGCTATGTCGGAAGCTTCTTCGCCCGTCGCTGGAGAAGCGTGACCCGAATTTTTGCGTCTGCCCTATTTGCCGCCAATGCGATGTTTCTGACCATGCTTGCGTGGACATCTCTGCCGCATTAGGCGGCGGAGTCAGAGGTCAGTCACAAACAGACTGAGCATCAACTTAATGAAAGTTGCGGACCGACCTCGATTCCGGACGCGAGTCGACGAATAGTCCCTTTATTCGCGGTCCCGTAGCCCCGTGGTCGTAGAGTATCGATACCTCTCTTCGTCGGTTTCGTCACTCTGACTCCGTCGGAACGCTAGGCTCGTGAAACTGACCCCTCGATGTTGATGGTCTCGGCCATCATCCCGTGCACCGGCGAGTAGTGGCAAAGCTTGTCGATGGTCTCCATCTCTTCGTCGCTGACATCGCCACTGACTTTGACGTCGTATTCGATGGTGCCAAGACATGAGCCGTGCTCCTCGGGCCCTTTGACGGCGAACAACACGCGAGGATCGACGGTTGTCCGAATGGTGATCTCGAGACCTGTCGTGTCGATTCCCAGCCGGGCGGCGTTGAGCGTAATGGAGTTGATAAGGCATGCCGCGGTAGAGGCAAGCGCCATCTCCACCGGTTCCATGCGGTCGGTTGCTCCTTCCATCCCGATCATGTCTTCGACCTCCCGCCAGGCTCCGAAGGGGAACGTGTAGTGGCGAGTCGGACGATCGATAACATCATCATCGACCGCGAAGCGGCCAACATGGATCATGCTCCGTCCGGCTTGGCCCTCGTAAACAGCCTTGGCCTCCAGGTGCAGTTTTCCCTTGTCCGGATTGTTTTCGAGGAAGGTGCGAAAATCTTCGAGTTTGTCGAGGTTGATACTTTCGCGGGTCGCCATTTGGGTCTCCTTAAGATTGAGAATTGGGATGGGCTTTTGCATTACTCGCGGTCGAGGATGTCGGCAGTTAGTGACCTAATAGCGGTCAAGTTGAGCAACCGACTCAACTGCATTTCCGCTATCAAGTGAATTGCATTGAAGAATAAACAATCAACTTTTCTGTTTCCTTGTTTGCTGCATATTGTTTTTTCCTTTGGTGTAATTCCGTGCGATACTGCGTAGCAACAATACTACTTCCCTATAGGTGCCTTATGGTCAATGACCCGTCCCCTATCGTAAATTTTCCTTCCACACCGCCATCATGTTGACTTTCGACCAACTATGCGGGGGGCTGGAAGCCGAGGTTTCGGCCTTTGCCATTTGCGAAGTACGACAGGACGCAACCTTCGTTCTTTCGGAAGATGAACATAGCGCCATTCACTACGTCCTATCCGGTACGGGGTCGGCCTGGCGAGACACTGGCGAGTTAACAGAGCTTGTGCCGGAAACGGTCATGATCGTGCCACCGGGCACGCGCCTGACCATCACCGCCGATCCGGAACGGAAATTCAATTTTGTCGAGCCCAAGTGCGAACCGCTCGCCGGCGGTTGGGACCTATTGACGGTGGGGGATGGCCCGCCGGGCCTTACGCTGGCGTGTGGATATGTGCACGCACACTATATGCAAGTGACGAAACTGTTCGACTATCTCCGTGCTCCATTGATCGAAAACGTGAGTGAGGTCAAATCCTTCCGGGAACCTTTCCACAACCTGCTGAATGAACTGGCGGAGCCACAGCCTGGCACCAAGGTTCTGGCGGCAATGCTCATGAAACAGTGCTTGATCTCGCTGCTTCGCGTTCAGTCGGAGACGACCGGCGAGTGTTTTGTTCCATGGCTCGCAGCTCTCGGAAACCAGTCGCTCGGCCGCGCCTTGGCGGCCATGCTCGATTCACCGGAGGCCAATCATACGCTGGAAAGTTTGGGAAACCTTGCCGGCATGAGCCGTGCCGCATTCGCCGAGCGTTTCAAAGAGGCCTTTGGCCGAACCGCGATCGATTGCTTAAAGGAGATTCGACTTCGTCGCGCCGCACATCTGCTGACCGCGACCGACCTCCCGATCAAGACGATCGCAATTCGAGTAGGCTTCGAAAGTCGCAGCTACTTCTCGCGTGCGTTCAAGGATTTCGCCGGCATAGACCCAGCCGGATTTCGAGCCAATCCTGACTCGGGATCCCTCAAGGAAAGTGGCGAACGCGACTTTTCGATGTCTGCCTAGGGGTCTATTTCCCCTCTTCAGCAACTCGACAGAAGAGAAATGGACCGGCCTATTCTTTCGGCGGTTCGCCCCTGAGATCGTCGATCTGCGCAGCTCCATCATATGCTGGAGCTAGCAAGGATTTTCCAGAGTGACGGTCCGCGCTCCGAGAAATGCCCTTGTATTTCCACACCAACAGGCGATTTCTGACCATGTTTGTCTGGACAAACTTGCGCTCGCGGTTATCGACCGAGACGACAGGCGTCAGTGCGAGAAAAGAACCGGCACCGTCATATGTTCGAGCAGGTGGCGGGTGGCTCCGCCGAGAATCATCTCGCGAAAACGCGAGCGGCCGTAACCGCCCATGACGATCAAATCGGCGCCGACGTCCGAGGCTCGCGAAAGTATGACATCGCCGACATCGATATCGTTGGCATAGGTCGGTGCGGCCTCGACCTTGATGCCGTGACGCGCAAGTTGGTGGGTGATATCGGCACCCGGTAGATCGCCAATGTCGGGCGTCCCACGGCCCGGATTCACGCTCACCACCGAAACCTTTTGGGCGGCGGTAAGAATCGGAAGGGCATCATAGATCGCGCGCGTCGCTTCGCGGCTTGCGTTCCACATGACCATGACGCTCTTGCCAACGTGATCGAGGGCCCCGACGTATGGCACGACCATGACCGGTCGCCCGGCCTCGAGGATCACGGTACCCGGAACTTCCATCGCAGGATCGGCCGGTCCGACCAAGTCGGGGTCGGGCTGCCCAACAATGACCAAGTCGGCATAGCGCGCGACTTCGGCAACGCGATCGGCCGGCGGTCCCTCAGCGGTCATCGTCTCGTATGAGAGACCTGCGGTCTTCGCGGCCTCGTCGAACTCGTCACAGGCTGCGGTCGCGGCATCTTCCGCTAAACGCTGTTGGTTATCATAGAAGGCTCCGCCGATATGACCGGCCATGTAAGTCGGAACGAAAGGCGGCGCGATAACATAAAGGCCGGTGACGTGCGCTTCATGACTAGAGGCAAGATCGAACGCGACCTTATACCGTGACGTTGCATTCTTGGCATCATCGAGCTGTACGACAATGTGCTTGAGTGTCATTGAGGCCCCTCCAGATCGAATAGATTGAACTTGTCCTTCAATTGGTCGCCGCCGCGGTCGTCGGTACCGCGAAAACGCACTGATTCGCGGTCGAAACCGGCATCATTGAGCAGCTTGATCATCGGCGAGCTTGCTTCATCGTGAAAGGACACCCGTGTCGGAATGCAAATATGGACCTGAACGCAATTGTTGTCGCGTCCCAATCGATTGGCGGCGGAGACAAGTTTCGCCAGCGGTTCACCGATCGGTAGCAACTCGAGCACGACAAAATGGTCGCAATTCAGGACGCGGCCGACCAAACCGTCATCGACGATCTTGAACGAAAACAGGCCGTGCAAATAACCGCTTTCATTCTCGACCGCGACAATTCCCGAATTCACGCGAGGCAGGCGGACGTCCTCGATCTGGATCCGCGCAAACCGAGTCCAATCTTCGAGAGAAAGGTCGGCAAACGCCGCTTGGATCAGCGGATAGGCCCGGCAAATGTCGGTAGCGGTCAGGTGGCGGGCCCGATATCCACATAACATTCTACGCATCCCGTAAGATCTGCCGCGTCGCAGCGCTCGTCAGGCATAGTGAAACCCGCCGCCTTGCCTTGCTTTGATATAGGTCAACAGCGTCATCGCTTTCAAAGCGATCCCAAAGACCCTACAATGACGAAGATTCGATAAGTCCCGCCCAGGAGATATCGAGTGAAACCTAACTCGGCCGATCCACTGAAGCCCGCAAGGGTGAATACGCAACCGGATAATCCTTGCGCGGCATGCGGTGTGCGGGAACTCAGCGTCTGTGGCGCGCTTCAGGGATCTGAGCTCGACCGCCTTAATGCAATCGTGACGCACACGACCGTCGGCACGGGTCAGGTCGTGTTCTACGAGTCGGATCCCGCGGCGCATCTTTTCGTCATCGTCGAGGGCTGCGTCAGGTTGTATAAGCTGTTGGCCGATGGCCGGCGGCAAATCACAGGCTTTCTATTCCCCTCCGACTTCCTCGGCCTCGCCCACCAGGACCTTTACGCCTACACGGCCGAGACGGTTTCGCCGTCACGGCTATGCCGTTTCGACCGAGGGCGGCTTGAAGCGTTGCTCCAGGAACTCCCGCATCTCGAAAAACGGCTTCTCGGAATAGCATCGAACGAGCTGGCCTCGGCACAAGATCAGATGCTGCTCCTCGGCCGCAAATCGGCCGAGGAAAAAATCTTGACGTTTCTGTACCTGTTGTCCCGGCGCGCCTATCTCAAAAGCCAATCACCGAACACGGTGGAACTGCCGATGAGCCGCAGCGATATCGCCGACCATTTGGGTTTGACGACGGAAACAGTCAGCCGTTGCATTACGCGGCTGCGCGGGAACGGAATCATCAAATTCGACGATCCCCATCAGATTGCCATTGCGGACTGGCCCCGGTGCATGGAGCTGGCTGGCGTCGAGGACGGCCTGGAACCGAACACCGCGGCGTAGACCGGATTGATTGACCTAGAGGTCACAGCGGGCCAAATGTCCGCCTGGACGCTCCAAGGGGCCGGTGGAGAGCGATCGGAGGCGCGCGAAAATGGTGGAGTTCGAAAGTTGGATTGTCGGTATCTTGTTGTCGTTGGTCGGGCTTGTCGGATTGTTCATGGCCAGCCGCGCGCAGGATGACGGATGATAGCCGTGCATCAATTCGATGGTGCCGGTGATCGATCAGGAACGTGGCGGCCATGCGCGCCCGAAACCGTGTGGCGCCGGGACGCGTGATGAAATCTCGGTGAACAAGGTGCGATAGCGATGCGTCGGCCCTTCGCCGAACAACGGATCCTCGTTGGCCGCAAAAGCATCTTCAATCGCAACCCAGTCTTCCTCGGTAAGGACGCTCTTCGCGCGGCTGAAGATTTCATCTTCTTCCTTCATCGCATGGCTGCGTTCGAATTCGACATAGGCCCTGATCGCATCGCGAAGTCGCGGCAACGCGGGCGCGCCATTCGATCGATAGTCTTCGAGCGCGGTCCGCATCTTCGCCAGCATCGACGGTTCCATCCGGTGCTCTGCCTCCAATGCGTCGATTGCTACGGCCGCCCCGGGGTCGCGTTTTCTTAGGGCCGCGAACAGGTAGGTATCTTCCTTTGGGTGGTGGTAGCGGTCGAGGTAGGAACCAAGGTAATCGAATATCAGGTCGAATACCGCCAAGTCCGGCAACAGATCGTTCTTGGCGACATCGTCGACAAGGCTTTCAAGGCAATTCAACAGGGCCCTCAGATTGCGATGTTCCTGCTGGATGATGGCAAGGGCGTGCGGCATTGCTTCGGATTTCGTTGGCTGCGTGAATCCTGTTCTGCCTTCATCGGCGCCGCATTGATGCAGGTCAAATCGCGCGGCCGCGCGATGGGTCGGTTAGGAGCCAATCATCCGGCGATGGTGCGCGCCTCTGCCAAATCAGCGGCCAATTCGTCGAGCGCCCGGCCGAATCTTTCCATCATGTCATCGATCTGGGCCTCGTCGATAATCAGCGGCGGCGAAAACGACACCACATCGCCAAGCGGACGCGTGATGAGTCCGTGCTTGAGACATAATTTTTCGATTTTCTGTGCCACCGCGAACGCAGGATCGAAAGGCTGCTTGGTTTCCTTGTCGGCGACGATTTCAACGCCACCAAGGAGTCCCATCACGCGCACCTTACCGACAAGGGGGTGGCTGGCGAACTTGTTTAGACCGTCGACGAAACGCGGTGTGACCCGGCGAATATGGGTGAGAATATCTCGCTCCTCGTAGATTTTCAGGGTCTCGACCGCGACCGCGGCCGGCACCGGGTGGGCCGAGTAGGTGAAGCCGTGACCGAAACCGCCGAGTTTCTCGCTCTCCATAACCAACGCGGCGTAGATCGGGTCGGATACCAAGAGGGCGGAAATCGGCTGATAGCCGCCCGACAACGCCTTGGCGAGTGTCATCATGTCCGGCTTCATGCCGAAAGATTCGCTGCCGAACATCGTGCCCAGTCGGCCGAAGCCGCAAATCACCTCATCGGCGACAAGAAGGATATCGTATTTGCGTAACACCGCTTGAATTTCGTCGAAATAATTGCGCGGCGGAATTAGAACGCCGCCGGCGCCCATGACCGGCTCTGCGAAAAAGGCCGCAACAGTCTCCGGATCTTCGCGAAGGATAAGGTCCTCGAGATTCTGGGCAAGCCGCTTCGAGAAATCCTCCTCGCTCTCGCCGGGTTCGGCGAATCTGTAATGGTCGGGGCAATCGGTATGGAGAATGCCCTCGATCGGAAGGTCGAAATCCCAATGATTCCGAGGCACTCCGGTAACACTGGCGGCGGCGACCGTGGATCCGTGATAGGCCTTGAAGCGACTGATGATCTTCTTTTTTCGGGGTCGATCGAGAGCGTTGTTGTAGTAGCGGATGACCTTGACGGCGGTATCGTTCGCTTCCGAACCGGAATTCGCGAAGAACGCCTTGGTCAACTGTGGCGGCGCCATCTCGACCAGACGTTCGGCCAATTCAATTCCCGGACTTGTCGCCTTGTGGCCGAAGCTATGATAGCAGGGCAGCTTCTTCATTTGATCGTAAGCGGCCTCAACCAGTCGTTGCTCGCTAAAGCCAAGCGAGGCGTACCACAGACTGGCAACGCCCTCGATATAGCGGTTACCCGCATCGTCGTAGACGTAGATTCCCTCGCCCCGTTCGATGATCAAGGGACCTTCGTCCTGGTGAACCTTGAGATTGACGTAAGGATGTATCGAATAGGCGATGTCTTTGGCGCTTGCTGAATTCAATCGTGCTGTCATCTTTCATCGCTCCTCGTCGTCGATAACGGCAATCGGCTCAGGGCGCCGCCGTCATCGATCGCTCCAGTCGATCTGAATGTCCCATATCGGCGGCAATTCCGACAGGATGATCTCGGTCTCAATTTGCGTCGCACAGCCGGGACAGAAATAGGCGCGAAATGCCATCTCGTCATCGACATAGTCGGCTGGATTTCCCCTCACCGGCGACAGCACAATTACCGGGAGTGGGCGCATCAGGTTTCACTGCGATCGGGCAAGTAGCATTCCCAGTCGAAGTCGTCGAAAAAATCGGGGCGCCCCGAGTCGATCTGGTCCTGCAATGTGGTCCCGGGAAGAACAAGAGTGGAGCACTTGTATTTTTCCCGCAGCGCCTGGGCGCCGTGTGTTTCCTGCAAACAGACGGTGGCGATGCCAGCGACAATGCCGCCTTGCCGCTCAACAAGGTCGATGGCGGCGGCCATCGTGCCACCCGTTTCGATCCACTGATCGACCAGCAACACACGCGTTCCCGGGTGGAACGCCGGTTTGCGCAGCTCCATACTTCCGCTGCGGCCGGTGTAATTCGAGAATTCGGCAACATCGACGTCGACCGGCATCTTGCCGGCCTTGCGGATGGTGAGAAACCCTTTCCCGAAGCGCGCGGCAATCGCAGCGCCAAGGACGAAGCCCATGGCATCGGGACCGGCCACGACATCGAACTCGCCGCGATCGAACGGTGCGACAAGATCGTCCAAGATCGCATTGAACGACCGGGCGTTGATGTACATGGTCGATGGGTCATTCCAGGTGATGACGCCCGGCCGTACATTCGGCGCGATCCGATAAAGGTACCAACGATCGCCGCGATCACCGTTGGGATCTGTCGTCAGCAGTTCGGCGTCGCCGTCGGCGCGCGCACCGGCAATTACCCGACGCAGCCGGTCGCCATCGATATTGTAGAAGTCGCCCGGAAAATCGATCCCCGTCGCGATCAGGATGGCATCGACATGTGGGGCGTATTCCATCACGTTGTCGGGCGTTACCCCCGACGCGATCGCCAGTGCCTGATCGCCGCACCCTGATCGAAATGCGGCGATTTTCGCCAACTCGGCTTCCTCCCCCGTCGCCGGACCCGAAGTTGTGACGACATCCATATAGGCCGTGGCGATCTCGGCTGCGCGACCATGCTGTTCGGCCTCTACCGGACGCTGTTTCTTGAAGGCGGTGCCGCCGAAATAGAGACCGGTCCAGCCGCTATCGGCGCGTGTTCCGGCGATCTCATCCGCCTCAACCTGATCGTCTCGGCGCTCATCGATGCGCGCGTTGTCGGCCCAATAGGCGTCGACGACGACTCCCTCGCGCTGCAAACCGCCGAGCACGGGGAACGCATCCTTTCCGGTGACGCCGAGAAAATTCACGCCGAGCCAGAGCGCCGGGAACTTTTCCCGCACGTCCCGCAGAATTGGCACCATTTCGGTCTCGGCGAAATCGTGATTGATCAAGAAAACGCCTTGAGCGCCCTCGCCGCACGCGATCCGAATGTTTCGCAATGCCTGTTCCGCAGTCGCGACATGGATGACCGGAAGAATGGCCGGCCCCAGGCATTTGAAAGCTTTCTTGAAGTCATGCCTATTCATTCTGCCACCATCTCCGCTCCCTTGATGCCGCGGTCAATCCGCGGTGACCTTGGCCCAAAGGTCCGATTTCTCGGTCATGAAGCGCTGCAACAGCGCGATGCACTCGGCGCTGTCCTCGACGACGACATCGACGCCACGTGACCGCAGCCATTCGACCTCGCCAGGATAATTGGTCGCGTCACCGATTATCATCTTCGGAATTTCGTAAAACAGGACCGCACCCGCACACATCGGGCACGGCGACAGGGTCGTGTAGAGCTCACAATTGCGAAAGAAACGACGGCCGCGGCGACCGGCGGATTCCAATGCATCGTTTTCGGCGTGCAGGAGGTTGCTGCCCTTCTGTTCCTGACGATTGCGTCCGGCGGACACGATTTCGCCATCGTGGACCAGGACCGAACCGACGGGGACGCCGCCCTCATCGAAACTTGCCGTGGCCTCGTCGTAGGCAGCTTGCATGAACCGGTTCATCGTCATTTTCGCCTCCATCGAACTACGCGATCATTGCCTCGCATTCTGGTCCCGTGGGCCGGCTCGGTCGGTGAGGGAAAATTCGCCGGCGAGCGCACCGGAAATGCCGTCGACGAAACGGTCGAACAATAATTTGCCCTTCTCCGCCGTCGCCCCTTGTGCCGAAGCGAGCACGCCGGTGGGCGAACCCCGTTCCGGATCCGCGGGAAAAACATCATAAGGCGGATACTCGATCGGCGGATGGTTGGGAACCCGATCCATATGAACGAGCTCCGGACACAAATGGAGCAGCACCGACGTTGTCATCACGCCCGCGTGCTCGAGGGGCCAGCCGGGAAATCCGTCAGGAAAAACCTCGTCCAAGGTTTCTTCCGAGGTGAACTCGAAATAGCGGATCTTGATAATCTTCATGTCGTCGACACCTTCCGCGCGCAACTCGCGAAGGGCGAGGTCGATGCCCTCGATCAAGAACATCTCGTTCTCGTAGTGCGAATCCATAATTGCCATGCGACGCACGCCATGGCGGGAGAATTCCTTAACGATGTCGCGGGTCAATCGGATCAGCGTTTCGCCATCGAGGCTCGTCGTGCCAGCGAAGTGGTTTCCGCCGCCGGTGCGGTCCTGTGACTTGTAGCCGTAGGAAATCGCCGGCGCAACCATGCCACCAATTCGCTCTGCGACGGCGGCGGAGATCGCCTTCGGAATAATCGTGTCGGTTGCGAGCGGTGTGTGAGGCCCGTGCTGCTCGAGCGATCCGGCGGGCAATATGACGAGCGGGTTCTCCTCCCGTACTCGCTGATCGTAATCGGTCCACGTCATCTCCTCGATCAATACGCGTCGGCTCATTATTCTTCCTCCTTGATGCAGGCAGCCTCGACGCTACGACTCCAGCCTGAATTCCTCGCGTAGTGCAGACGAGATCGAATCGACGTACTCGTCCAGCATGAGCTTTCCTTTTTCGGCGGTCGCATCCTTCGCCGAAGACAATGCGCCGGAGGACGGAATCCTACTGGGATCGACTGGATAGACGTCGTAGGGCGGAAAATCGGCCGGCGGATGAAGCGGAACCTTGTCGAATTCGACCAGCTCCGGATAGAGGTGGAGCATCGTCGACGTCTCCATCACCCCGGCATGCTCGAGGTTCCAACTTGGGAAGCCGTCGGGGAAAACCTTTTTCAGGGTTTCGTCGGAGAGAAACTCCCAATAGCCCATGTGCACGATTTTGAGATCGTCGAGCCCCTGGGCGTACAGGTCTCGCAACGCCAGGTCACAGGCCTCGATCGTGAACATCAGGTTTTCGGTATGGCCGACAACAATGGCAACCTTGCGGACCCCATGGCGGGCAAATTCCCGGACGATGTCCCGCGTCATCATTGTCAGCGTCGCGCCGTCCAGGCTGGTGGTCCCCGGGAAGTGATTGCCGCCACCGGACTTGGGCTGAGATTTATAGCCGTAACACAACGGCGGCGCCGCCAAGGCTCCGATCTTCTTAGCAACACGGGCGCAGGCCTCCGTTGGGATCAGCGTGTCACAATTCATGGGCAAGTGCGGACCATGCTGTTCCAACGCGCCGACCGGCAACAACACCGGCGTGTCGCCGCCGCGAACCCGCTCCTCGTATTCCATCCACGTCAGGTCGGATATCCGTTCGTTATGGGTCATCGGACATTTCCTTTGCGTTCCCCCGGCAGGATATAGGTGTGTTCGGCCCGCCAACCGGCGATCAGCGAAACGCCCCGCGACATTTCAAGCGCGTCGGCTTCGTGTTGCTGAAGTTGAACACGGAATTCGGACTCCCCGCCCGTATCGAGATAAAGAGTGACTACGGCACCGACGAACTGCTCGCTGATGAGCGTGCCGCGTATACGGTTCTCGTCGCCACCGCCGGTCGTCGACAACGAAATGCGATCGGCACTGACAACCAGGTCGACCGTATCGCCGACCTTCAGGGTGCCAACCTTGGACGCGGGTGCGGCCAGTGTGCCAAATCCGGTATCGACCATTGTCCGATCGTCCTCCAGGCCACGCACCGTCCCGGCGATGACATTGTTGGCGCCCACGAAGTCGGCGACGAATCGGTTGGCGGGGGCCCGATATACTACTCGCGGTGAGCCCACTTGCTGGACCTGGCCGTCGCTCATGATCACGACGCGGTCGGCCATGGCGAAGGCCTCCGACTGGTTGTGCGTGACATAGCAAAAAGTGATGCCGAGTTGGTCCTGGAGCTGGCTCAACTCGGATTGCATGCGAACCACGAGGTGCGCGTCGAGCGCGCTCAACGGCTCGTCCAAAAGAAGAATCTCGGGTTCGGTGACCAAGGCCCGCGCGAGCGCTACGCGCTGTCGTTCGCCCCCGGACAAACGATCCACTTTCCGGTCGCGGTGGCTTCCGATGCCAAGCCGCTCAAGCCAATTCAAGGCCCGCTGCCGCCGCTCCGAACTTCCGATTCCCCGCATCCTAAGACCGAATTCGACATTCTTCACGACGCTCATGAACGGAAACAGCGCCAGACTCTGCCAGACCAAGGGCGTATCGCGGTCCCATGGCTTGACCTCGTTCATTCGGCGCCCGCGAAGTCGAATCTCGCCATCGCTGGGCGTCTCAAGACCGGCGATCATGCGCAGCGTGGTCGTCTTGCCGCAGCCGCTCGGGCCCATAATCGCGACAAACTCGCCTTCGCTAATCTCAATATCCACTTCGCGTACGGCGGTGATGCTGCCGAAACGCTTGGCGACGCGATCGAGAACGAGAAGAGGCTCCGACATCTCGCCTTCCCCTAGCCGCCTTCGGCCCATTTCGCGCCGCTATTCGGCTGCCGGACCATGAGCAGGAGCTGGGCTACGATGACCAAAGTCATAGAGATTATAAAAACGATGCTGCCGATGGCATTGACCTTGGGGCTGACCTCGCGCTGCAGGAGAACGAGGATACGGACCGGCAGGGTTTCGTTGAAGCCTGAAACGAACCAGGCTATGGCGAACTCGTCGAAGGAAACGGCCATGGTCAGAAACATTGCGGAAGCGATCGCGGGAAGGGTGAACGGCAAAACGATATCCCGCAAAGTCCTCCACTCACCAGCGCCCAAATTCCACGCCGCCGCTTCCAAGTCCGGATCCATTTGCGCCAGTCGCAAGCGAATGAGGGCCATGGCGAAGGGAATGCAATAAACGACGTGGCTGATTATTATCGAGTGAAGCGAGCCCGATAGTCCGGTCCTCGACATGAACACGAGCATCGCGAGGCCGAGAATGATCACCGGGATCGTCGGCGGCAGCAGCGCAAGCGCCAGATAGACGTTCTTGCCGAGGAAACGATAGCGGTAATCGGTATAGGCGGTGGCGAACCCGATCAGCGTCGCGATTATCGACGTGCAGACGCCGACGATGACGGTATTTCGGAAACCGCTCGCGACTTCCGGGTCGGCGAAGGCGGCCTGATACCATTTGGTGCTGAAACCGCCCCACGGAATGGTGGCATAACGGTTCGCATCGAACGAAAACACGAAGCTCGTGATGATCGGCGTGAACACGATCACAAGCGCGAATACGACATAGGACCGGAGCAGCCATGTGACGATCCGGTCGGCGTTCATGTCTTGCGCTTTCCGGCGCCGTAGGCGAACGCCAGAGCGGTGAATGCGACCGCCATCAAAGTGCCAACCATGGTCAACGCGACCACCGACGCGCGCGGCCAGTGCGAACCCGACCGGACGGTGTCGACCATGAGAATGCTCAGCGTCGGCGGCTTGTTGCCGCCGAGGAAACTGGGGCTTATGAAGTCGCCGAAGGACAATATGAAGGTAAAGGTCGCGGCCAGAATGATACCGACCTTGGCCGCTGGGATAATGACCAGAAACACGGTCTTGAACCGACCGCAGCGAAGGTTATGCGCGGCCTCGATCAAGCTGCGGTCCACATTCGCCAAACTGAAAAATTGCAGCAGGATCACGATCGGCAGGCAAAGGGTCAGATAACCGACCATGGTGGTGAACAGGTTGTTGGTCATCGTGAATGGACCGAGCCCGATCCAACCCAGCGCCGTATTGAGCACGCCGGTCTCCGTGAGCACGATCTTCCACGAATAGGCGCGCACCAGATAGCTCGTGAAATAGGGCGTGATAAGGCTGAAGACAGCCAGCCGTCGTAAGCCCGGCGGCAGCTTGAACGCCAGCCCATAGGCGCAAGGAAAGGCGATCAAGCTAGTCACCGCCGACGCCAGCGACGCGATCAAGAAAGTCCGGACATAAGTGTCCTGGAAGTACCCGGTCGAGTACATCTTGATCCAGTTGGCAAAGGTGAAATCGGGGGTCAGTCGAAAATTGGTGACCACCCAGAAACTCATCACAACGAGAAAGCCCAGGGCGGCGACGAAGAACGCGATCTGCCACACCAATAGCGGCAGAACATGAGCCAACGCAAACCCATTGACCCAGCGGGGCTTGGTCGGAGCCGCCGTCGCCAACAAATTCGTCGGTGCCTCGTCGCCGAGCGTTCTAGCCATCGCCGCCCGATATCGGAGCCAACCGGACGCTACATGTTCTTGAACTCAGTCCAGGCCTCGTTCCAATCCTCGATCGATTGCTGCGCCGGCACGCCTCGGATACTGATCTTGCCTTCGGCGAACTCATCCATGACGTTACGTTTGTCGAGCTCATGCTCGAGCCGCACGGCGGCCTCGGGCATATCCTCGTTGAGCTTCTTCCAGCCCATCTTGTTGGGGATCGAGGCCCAATAGGCCGACTTGGTCGCCTCCAATACCTGGCCTTCGGGCGACGTCAGGTACTGGATGAGCTGGACACCGAGATCCTTGTTTTCCGAGGATGACGCGATGGACAACGACTCCGTCCACTGCAGGCCGCCTTCCTTGGGCACCATCGCTTTGATCGGCACGCCATCGTTCTCGAGCAACAGCGCCGCCCACGCGCCAACCCCAGGCATGACCCATGATTCCTCATTGGTCAGCTGCGAGAACACCGATGACCAGGGGCCGATACCGGACATCTGGCCGGATAACGAGAACAACGTTTTCTTGAGTTTTTCGAACTGCGCCGGCGAGACGTCGTTGGGCGGATGGTTGCCGTCGTACAGGCTCAGGCACATCATATTCGGCAGGTACCAATCGTACATACCGACCTTGCCTTTGACTTTTTCCTCCCACAGAACCGAGTAGCTATCGACTTCCTCGCGAGTCAGCTTCTCGGTGTTGTAGACCATGCCCAAGAAGCCGTAGTCGACCATGACCGAGTAGAGCTTGTCGTCCACCCAGTGATAGGGAAATTTCTGAAACTCCGGCCAGAAATCGTCGATAGGGTAATCGCCCGGGTTCATCTCGTCGATCAGGCCGGCTTGCTGCAGCTGATAGATATATTCGGCGTCGGACAAAACGACATCGAACGTGCCTGGAGGCGAGGATTGCAGTAACGCGATCATTTCCTCCCCGCCGGTATACTCCTTCGACTGCACCTTGATGCCGGTCGCCGCCTCGAAGGGGCCAATCACATCCTGGGCGCCATGTCCGGGCCAGCTCAACAAGCTCACCACCTTTTCGGATTGAGACCGAGCCAATTTTGGAAATGTGGCGCCGATGGCGACGGAGCCGGCCAGAGCCGTCGTACCGGTCACGAACTGACGGCGAGTCGCTCTTCCACGACCAAACGGATTCCGCTGCATGCCTTCCTCCCTGTGTTTTGCGAGCCTCTCGGCCCGGATTCATTCTGCATCGACATCATTTCACAGTGCCGAAGCATTAAAAATGTCGACATATTGAAGATAACATTGAAGTTCAACAAAGTTAACGCTCGCGGGTTGGTGCTCGCATTCAATGGTACGAACGGCCATCAACGCCCTGCGGATATGTCATTTCAGCGAAGAAACCTTATAGTTCGCTGTTATCATACTAATCAGTACTTGCTTCGATCCTCGGGGACCAACATGTTCCATTTTTCCGACAGCGACCTACGCCTCCTGAAGGTCTTCAAGACGGTGGTCGATAATAGTGGTTTCGCCGCCGCGCAGACTGAGCTCAACATCGGCACCTCGACCATCAGCAATCATATGGCGACACTGGAGCGACGATTGGGCACCAAACTGTGTCAACGGGGGCGGGTCGGTTTCCAACTCACCGACAAGGGCGAGTTCGTCTACGAAGCGGCAAAAAGACTGTTCACGGCGGTGAACGATTTCAGCGGTGACATGGCGAGCATTCGGGGGCAATTGACGGGTTCGCTCAATCTCGGCCTTCTCGACTCGGTTATCAGCAACGGCCGCTCGCCAATTCATGAAGCCATTCGCCGCTTCAATGCGCGCGAAAACGATACCCAGATCCAGGTTCAAGTCGAAGAACTCCAGGCCATGGAGAAGCTCCTGCTCGACGGCCAACTCCACCTCGTGATCGGCTGCTTTCCGCGCAAGATCAACGGCCTCAACTACGAATACATCTATTCCGAACGTCAAGAACTCTACTGCGGCCGTCTGCACCCACTTTTTCAACGCCAACAGGGTGAGATCAATGTGCAGGATCTGACCCAATACCGGGTCGTCTCCCGCAGCATGTGGATGCAAACGGAACTCGCGCGGGTGATGGCCGAAAGCGCCTCCGCGCTGGTTACCGATGTTGCCGCCAAGGCCTCGCTCATCCGAACCGGGGCCTATATCGGCTTCCTGCCCAAGCACTACGGCGACATATGGGTTGGATCCGGCGATCTAAGATCCTTGCTACCGCAAGTCATGAATTGGAGCGCGCCTTACTTTCTGGCGACCCGAAAGGGATTCTCGCGCACGCTGGTGATGAATACCTTCCTCGACGATTTTTGGGCCGCAGCGAGTGAACTCGCGCTCGACGAAGAACTCTAGGGTGTGAACCGCGGGCGGCGAAGAGACCGCCCCGTCGCGTGAATAAACAATTGCATAGCTCGACAAACTTGTGTTGCCGTATCTGACCGATTGCCACACAGAGGGCGCGCACGATGCACCGATTTTCCGACCGGGAAATGACCCGCCGGCTCGACGACATTCGAGACCTGATGGATTTCATGGGCCTCGATGCCGTCGTCGCGTCATCCTTTCATAACGTCCTCTACTACAGCAATTTCTGGATGACGCCGTTCGGTCGCGGGCACTTCGCCGTCATTCCGCGGCGCGGCGACCCGGCGGTCATTGCACCGCGAATTGAATTCGACCGTCCAAAAAAACTGTCGTGGTTCGAGGACGTCCGCATCTATTGGGATGCCCGAAGCCCGCTCGACGGCGCCTTGAAGCACATCGGCGACACTTTGAAGGATCGAGGAATTGAGCGCGGCAGGATCGGTATCGAGGAATATTATATTCCATTCAGCCTGTACAAGGGGCTGGCGACTGTCATGGTCGGGTCCGAGTTCGTCGACGTCAGCCGCCCGATCATGCGCAAGCAGATCGTCAAATCGAAAGAGGAAATCGTCCATATCCGGCAGGGTGCGGAGATCGCCACGCGCGGCGCGGAAGCTTTCGAGACCGCCATCGCCGAGGGAGTTTCCGAGATAGATGTCGCCCGTACCGCGGTCACCGTCATGGAGCGGGAAATCGCCGATCGCTTTCCCGAGGCCGAGCAAGATGGAACATTCGCATGGTGCCAGTTTGGCACCGAGCACACCTATGTCGCGCACAATCCGAACACGACACGAAAGCTGGCCGCCGATGAGATCGTCAGTCTCAACGTCTTCCCTATGGTCGCGGGCTACTACCACCTGCTCGAGCGCAGCCTATTCTTCGGCACAATGCCCGACCACGTGAGGAAGCCGTTCGAAGTGTGTTCGGAGGCTCATGAAGCAGGAATCGCCGCCGTCAGACCCGGTGTCCGGTGCAATGAGATCGACGATCACGTAAACCCGATTTTCGAGAAGGCGGGCTATCTCGGTGACCGTACCTTCGGCACAGGTCATTCCTTTGGAATCATGGGGCAATGGTACGGTCGCGACGAGATCGGCGAACTGCGGCCATATAACGACACCGTGCTTGAGGAAGACATGGTGATTTCGATTGAGCCGATGATATCCGTCGTCGGCGCCGGCGGATTCCGCCATGCCGACATGCTTCTCGTGACCGGCGATGGCGCGGAAGTGCTGACGGCTTTCAAGCGTGGCGTGATCCAAATCTAGCTACCCCTCACTGAATACTGCGAGGGCGGAAAGCGAGCAGTCCACCACCGCGGCAAACGTTGCCGCTGGCGTGTGTCCGTCCCGAAAAGTCACCAATTCGGATGACCGCAAGATTTGCGACGCAGTCTCGCGCTTATCGCTGAATGGTCTATTGAAGCTATTGCGGATCACGTATAATATTCGAAAGGATTGGGGGGCGATGCCCGCCGTCATCGATACCTGTCTCGCCGTCGCCGACGAGCTCGACTTCCAGGTCCAGCTCCATACTGACACATTGAATGAGAGCGGATTTCTCGAGGACACGCTGGCCGCCATCAACGGCCGCACCATCCACATGTACCATACTGAGGGCGCCGGCGGCGGTCATGCGCCTGATATCATTCGTGTCGCCGGTGAGACAAACTGCCTGCCCTCGTCGACCAATCCAACCAATCCCTACACGGTGAACACCTTCGACGAGCACCTCGATATGACGATGGTGTGCCACCACTTGAATCCGTCGATCCCCGAGGACGTTGCCTTCGCCGAAAGCCGGATACGCGCGCAAACGATTGCGGCGGAAGACGTTCTCCACGATCTCGGTGCCATCGCCATGCTCGGATCGGACAGCCAGGGCATGGGACGTATCAACGAAGTGATCTGTCGCACCTGGCAACTCGCATCGAAGATGAAGGAGCAGCGCGGCCGTCTCGACGAGGAAGGGACCGCGCGGGGCGACAACGAACGCATCAAACGTTACATCGCCAAATATACGATCAACGCCGCGCGCACGTTCGGAATCGCCGATTACATCGGCTCGCTCGAGGATGGTAAATTGGCGGATGTCGTGCTGTGGCGCCCAGGTTTCTTCGGTATCAAGCCCGAGCTGGTCGTCAAGGGCGGCTTCATCGTATGGGGAGCGATGGGCGACAGTGCGGCTTCGCTGATGACCTGTGAGCCGTTGCTGATGCGACCGCAATGGGGTGCGTTCGGCGAGGCCAAGCAGGCATTGAGCGCGTCGTTCGTCAACCCGGCGGCAATCGAAGCGGGCATCGGTGATCGCCTCGGTCTACGCAAGACGGTATTGCCGACCCAAGGCACGCGGAAGCTGAGTAAGCAGCATATGCTCCATAACAGCGCCTGCCCCGAGATCCGGGTCGATCCGCAGACCTTCGACGTCTATGTCGATGGCGAGATCGCGACTTGCGAGCCGGCCCAGGAATTGCCACTCGCCCAGCGGTACATGCTGCGATGATCGTTCCCGACAAGATACCGCTGCCAGCACCTGCTCGAATCGGGATCGGCGGACCCGTCGGGTCAGGCAAAACGGCATTGATCGAGCGCCTGATCCCGGCACTCGAGGCGCGCGGCCTCGAACTCGCGGTTGTAACCAACGACCTTGTTACCGCGGAGGATGCGATCCGGCTTCAACGAAGCGGCCTTATCCGACCGGATCGCGTACTCGCGGTCGAGACCGGCGCATGTCCTCATACGGCCATCCGCGAGGACCCGACGCTCAACATCCAGGCTGCCGACCGCTTGTCCGAATCATTCCCGAATGTGTCCGTCATTCTGATCGAAAGCGGCGGCGACAACCTGGCCTCGACGTTTTCGCTCGACCTCGTCGATTACTGGTTGTTCGTGATCGATACTGCCGGAGGCGACGATATCCCCCGGAAACGAGGCCCGGGAATCGTGCGTTCCGACCTCTTGATCATAAACAAGACCGACTTGGCGCCGCACGTCGGCGCCGACCTCGAGCGCATGGCAAGCGAAGCATCGGAGGTCAGGAGCGGAAAGCCGGTTCTTCTGGTTAATTGTGCGAGCGGTGACGGAATCGACTCGGTTGTTGAGCATCTATCCAAAAATGTCTTGTTTGACCGTTGATCAAAATCGCCACCCGGTCGCACCCTCCGAGGCCGGGGTCGGAGCCAAACCGGCCGGCCAGCTAGAGATCGCGTTCGAGGGCGACGGTGCGGGACGGACCTATGTCGGCCGCCAATATGCCAGCTATCCATTCCACGTATGCCGTGCCCACTATCTCGATCCCGAGCTTCCCGGCATGGCGACGCTCTACACCCAGTCGAGTGCTGGCGGCCTGTTCGATGGCGACCGGCTCGAAATCACCGTCGCCGCTCGGGCCGATTCGCAGTGCCACTTGACGACCCAGGCCTCGACAATCGTACACCGCACCAGCGATGGCGACGCACGCCAAGACGTGCGCCTTATTGCCGAAGCCGGTTCGGTCTTCGAATACCTGCCCGACGCCACAATTTTGTTCCCCGAGGCCCGGCTCCGGTCCCGCGTCGCGCTCTCGATGCACGAAAGCGCTCAAGTCATCCTGGGCGAGGCCTATCTCGCCCATGACCCCGACGGCCACAACCGCCCGTTCGGCTGGCTTGACAGCGCAGTAGTGGTTTCGAATCAAGATGGAATTCCGCTGATGGCCGATCGATTTCGTGTCACCGGCGACGATTGGAATCGCCGCGACATCGGCGCTCTCGGCGGATTCTCCGCTCAGGCGACATTGTTGCTGTTGCGGCCCGGAAAAGATCCGGGTGACCTCAGAGAAGCCCTGTGTACGGCGCTGGAAGGCCGGCCGGAAATTTATGGCGGCGTGTCGGAGCTGCCCAACGCCTGCGGGCTCTGGCTCCGCCTGCTTGCTGTCGACGGTGCCAGTTTGCGGTCCGCAATGGGGGCCGCGTGGGCGGCGGCCCGGATCGTGGCGACCGGATGCGCGCCCGCCCCGCGGCGAAAATAGGCGGCGATATCGTACCGGTTATTCGGCCGCCTCGGGCAATTCGGGGATGCGCCCCTCATAGTACGGCAGATTGTCCACGCGCGGCGTCCAGGATCCATCGTCGATGCATTTCTGGACGTGGCGCGTGATCTCTTCCAAGGTGGCGAACCACACACCGCCGCGATTTTGAATTTCTTCGATCATCTTGGCTACCCTGGCGCAACGCGCCAGCCGGCCGGAAACGAACGGATGCCATACGGTGACCCAGAGCCCGCCGAACTCGTACATGGCCTCGAATTCCGACATGAAGACATTCATCGCTTCGTCGGGCGACTTGATCGGCATCATGTAATGCATGTCGATCGAATGGGTGAAGTGCGGCCAGTCGTCCATCGCCCAATGGCTCGGTAATTCGATCAATTGACCGGCCTTGGTCCGCAGGACATAGGGGACGTCATCGCCCATCAGGCTCGCATCGTAGATCATTCCCTGATCGATCATGTAGTCGAGCGAATACTGCGAGAAATTATACAGCGGCGCCCGCCAGCCGCGCGGCTTCTGGCCGGTCATCTTGCGGATAACCTCGATCTGGCGCTCGAACCAGTAAAGCTCCTCCTCGGCTTCGAGCTGATTGGGATTTTCGTGAAGATAACCATGTGCCGCGATCTCGTGGCCATCCTTCAGGATCATATCGACCAGTGCCGGATAACGCTCCATACACCACGCCGGATAAAAAAACGTCTGCTTGATTTCGAATCGACGATACATCTCGAGGATACGCGGTATCGCGACCTCGTCGTATTTCAGCCAGGACATGGTCGACAACATGGTCGGCGCGCGGTCGCCATGTTCGAGATGGAGGATGCTGTCCGTGTCGATATCGAAGGTAATGGCACAGGCGCATCGCGCCCCATCGGGCCAGGGTACGGGATTGCTAATCATTGTCGAAATCCTCCCTTTGTTGGTCGATCCCCGCCTTGGGGTTTACTTTACTGCAATAGCATCGGCCTGAACCAGCGTACCGGCGCCGGGCAAACCGTAGACACGCACGGGTGTCATCGCCGGATGAGCGTTCGGCGCAACCTCGCTCCATACGCGTGCGACCTTGTGAAATTTTCCGGCAACGTCACTATCTCCCTGTTCTGCAACGAGAAATAGATTCAGCTTCACGAGATCGTCGAGCTCCGCGCCGCCTTCGGCCAGCACGCGGCGAACCCGCTCGAATACGATACGCGCCTGTTCTTCGACGTCCCCAGGCGCCAGCAAAGAACCATCGGCCCCGAGCGGGACCTGGCCGCCGACATAGATCTCATCGGATGCACGCCAGCCATCGGAGGAAAGCTCGGGTTGGTACCGGCCGCCAAGGCCGGCGGGCGTCAGCCGGCTTCGTTCCGGATCGACTATCGCCATCGCATCGATTTCGAGTACCAATCCGGGATAGAGCAGGTCGACGCCAAAAGCAGTTACAACCGGGCCCAGCTCCTCGAATGTGTCCGAGGTAATGGCGAGAATGTTGGCGAGGTAATCGCGCGACATGGAGTCCGTGCCGTCATGCTTGAAGCAGATTTTGACATGGACGATGTCGTCGAGATCGCCTCCCGCATCGCGAACGACCCGCTCGATGAAGGTGTAAATGTTTCGCGTCTGGGCATCGATATCGCCCGCGGCCACCGGCCTTCCCTCGCCATCGGCCGAGATCTGACCGCCAACGAAGATGCGATCGCCGACCCGCCAACCTTGCGACAATGGGACGGCAATACTCCAGTCCCAGCTTCCTTCCGGCATGATACGCCGGCGTTGCTTGCGCGAGTTCCCCTTGACGGCGACGCCCTCGATCTGAATGAGCTGTCCGTCATAGGGCATGCCCTTGACCCGGACCGCCGTCGCCGCGGGTCCCGGATCCGGGAAATACTCCAAGCGGACTCGGGTCATGTCTTCCCAATAGCGTGTCGCATCGGCATCATCGCCTTCGAAGACATAGTAGGTATTGAGCCGGACGAGATCGTTGAGGGTCAAACCTGACAGCGCCAAGGTCCGTTTCATATTTTCGAATACGTTCCGGGCCTGGCCGGCAATATCGCCTTTGTCGATCACCGATCCCGATTCATCCAGTGTCTGTTGACCGCTTATGAACACCTGATCTCCGACTTCGACGGCCGTAGCGAACGGGACCGCTTCGGCCCAGTTCCAAGAGTGGTTGTTGGTGAAATAAGTTTTCCTGTACATGGATCGTTGTGCTCCAAACCGGCTAGAAAAAGCGGTCGTAGTGAAGCCGTTCGACCGGGATTCCCCGGTCGAGAACGAGGTGCCGCCGGACGGCGTCGACCATCGGAGGCGGGCCCGCAATATAGAAGTCGCTGTCTTGGCATTCCTCCGGCAAATCATCGGCGATAAACTCGTGGACCAAGCCAACCGGCCCTTCCCAACCATTATTGGCCTCGGGTTCATAGTCGGAAAGGACGGGGCGGTACCGGGTTTCGGGATCGAACCCCGGGATGTCCGCGAAGAGGCCGGATTCGACGACGTCGATCGGACCGCGCGCGCCATAGTAGAGGATCGCGTCCGCGGCACCGGCGGGCGAGGCCCCGAGTGCACGCAAGATCGATACCATCGGCGCCAATCCGGATCCGCCGGCGATGCAGATGGTCGGCCGCGCCGACGATTCGCGCAAATGGGCGATGCTGTAGGGAGCATCGATGATGATCGTCTCGCCGAGTTCGAGGCAGTCAAAAAGAAACGAGGTCGCCGCGCCGCCGGCGACGCGCTTGATATGGAATTCCCACACGCCCTCGTCATTGGCGATATTGGACATCGAGTAGCCGCGCGGCCCATCGACACCTGGAAGCGCAAATTTAGCGTATTGGCCGGGCAGGAACGCAGCGGCCTCGTCGGTGAGAAATCGAAACTCCCATAGATCGTGGGTGAGCGCCTGCCGCGCGGCAAGCCGCGCCTGTCTCCGGGTCGGACGAATCTTGGCTATGTACTCGGGGTCGCAAGTGACTCGAATGCTACAATCGCTTCGTGGATGGCAAATACATGCCAACCGTTTACCCTTCCTACGGTCGCGCGCGCTGAGACCAGGCGCATCGGGACGTTCTTCCGAGATTTCACCGTCGAGCAGCGTGAACTTGCAGCTGCCGCAGCCACCGGCGTTGCATTCATAGGGAATGCCCAACCCGGCACGCAACATGGCACCAAGCAGGGTGTCACTGGCATGGCAGTCGACGCTCTCACCAAGGCCTTCGACCGAGATTTTGAACGCAGACCGCGCGCCCTCCATTCCTGGCAATCCCCTCGGGTTCCTTGCCGGGCCTTCGGCGATCAAAGACCGTAACGCGCCATCACTGCACGAGGCCAAGGCTGCGGTGGAATTTTTCGACCTCTGTCAATGCGGAGGCGGCCGCGTCGTCGCTTTCCGGCAGCGCCCCGCAGTAGGCGGTAATAGCCTGCACCGCAAGCGGCTTCCATTTCTCGATCCACTCGCCGATCACGGCCTTGTTCGATTCCCGGTCCGAGGTGAACTCGACCACGGCGGCGCTCCAACGCCGGGATCGCTCGCTGTCCCGCATTTGATTGTCGACCAGCAATGCGAGCAATTGGTCGCCGAATCGGCGCGCGGTATGACCGAGTTGACGCAATGCCTCATCCGCCGCCGGTTTGGCGACCAGGTTGAGGGCGACAAAGTTCTCGCCCCAATCGTATGTCGCCAAGGTCCGTTCCAACAATTCTCGAAGACCCTGCCAGGCTGGATCTTGCTCCCATCATTGGCGCTCGGTCTTGCCGAAGCCAAGGGCCGGATGGGCAAGTTGCAGTTCCCGTGTGCGGTAGGCAATCCGCGAAAGCCAGCGAAATTCATCGCCTTCCTGAAACCCGGCGGCAGTCGTGATCGTGCTCGCCGGGGCAATCTGCACGAGATACGCGGCACCCATCTGAAGCGCCATCTGGAGGTAGCGTCGCGGCGTATAAAGACGTTCGAGGGAGGCCAACCATTCGGGCGACAGCGTTTCGTCGTGGCCGATCTCGTTGTGCTCGTCGAGCAGGCCATCGATGTATTCCTCCTGGCCGTCCTGACTCCGCGTGTAAACACGGTAGATCAGTTCGTCAGGGTCTCTGAACGCCTCCCAGTCGTCGTGCTGCAGGGGACTGTCGAAGACATTGCGCATATACCATTCGTTCATTGCCAGCAGCGGTGCCGGTGACAGTTCGTAAGCCTGTTCGCGATGGCGATTTCGGGTTTGGAGGTTGGTCGACACGACCTCATACTCGCTGGGGCGCCGTTTGTTCTTGGCCAATCCGCTCCAGGTCTTCATGCCTTTCAATTCGACGGCCATCGTCTCTTCCTCCCTACCAATTGTGGTATGCGCAAGCTCCCGACTTAGGTCGCCACCCACCGCATATGGTCGGTATCGGTGCGGATAAATCCTTCAAAGCTTGGCATATTGACCTCGATGTCGCTGGCAGCGACATCTCGGCCCAACATATCGCTAACGGTCTCGAATCGAAGGATGCATTCGCCCGGCACCTTGATCCGCACGTAGGATGCGTGTTCTTCGACTACGACTTCGCGTCCGGAATTGTCCTCTCGGATTGCCTCAGCCACCGCGTCGGCGATTTCACCTAATCTCATGACCGGCCCGACATAACGGTTTTCACCGGATTGCTCTGACACGTCCAGTCCCTCCCTCTATCCTGCCGGTGCCTGATCCGGTAGCGGCAAGGCGACCATGACGACCTCGTCCTCAACCTTGACCGGAAAGCTGCGCAACGTGACCCCTTCCGGGTTGACCCCCGCGCCGGTAACCACATCGAACTGCCACAGATGGGCAGCGCAGGTGAGCACGCAGCCGTCGAGGCTCCCTTCGACCAACGGATGATCCTGGTGGGGACAGACCGGATCGTAGGCGCGGACCTCGCCACCCGGCGCGTGCACGAGCAATACCTCCTGATCGCCGATGTCGAAAACCTCCATCTCCCCTTCCCACAGGTCGTCCAGCTTGCACACGGCCTGAAAATCCATGACTTCCGCACTCAGCCTGCGCGAAAGATCTCGATCGATTCCATCGCGATGAGCCCCGCCGCCTTGTTCGCCGGCGTCGAATGGTGGCGCGCCAACGCGACCGAGGCCAACGATATCATTGCCGAGTCGGTGGGCTTTTCCGTCGACGATGTGAAATCGATTCTGGGCGGAGAGAACAACCCCGAAGACGGAACGCTCTACATGTACAGCCTCGACGAAGCCGGCAAATTCTGCGGCGTTAAAGATGGTGACCCGCCCTTCGGTCAGCACAACGGCCAAATGGAGGACCATTGGGCGCTGACCAACAAATGGTGGATCAATTTCGGCCTCATGGATCGGACCATCGATCCGAGTACCGGGATCGATTGCGCGATAATCGGAGAGGCCCTGCAGTAAGGGAGTTGTAACGAAGATCGGGCTCGCATAGACCGCCGGCTGTCGTCGCCGACAAAGTAGGGCCCGAACAATCTGCCTAAGAGAAGAGGTTGGTGCCTGCGCGCGCCAACCTCTTTTTTGCGTCGCATGTGAGACCGGTTTCGAGAACAGTGAAATCAGCCTGCGGCGGCCCTGGACGAGCAATCGCGACGGCTTGTCCATGGTAGGTTCGGGTCGACCGGAGCGATGTCCGCCACCAGTATTCCCACGCCGCCGGATATCGGGCAGACTTCCGGCGGGCCGGCCGGATGCGGCACGGTTTGGTGAAACAATTGGGCGAGGGCTGCGCTGACCGTTCCTATCTGGCTATTGGTCGTGCTTGTCGTGCTGTCGACCTATGCCGTCGCCCGTCTCTTCGTCATGCCGGCCGGGCGCTGGTACCTGCGGCGACGGATGAACCGGGTCATCGACGACGTCAACGCGCGGCTTCGGCTACAACTGCCGACCTTTCAGCTAACAAGGCGCGACGTCCTCATCGACCGGCTGACCTACGACCCCGAGGTCATGGCCGCGGTGCGCAAGGCCGCCGCCGAGCGCGGCGTCTCCCGCGAGGAGGTCGCGGCCGAGGTCCAGCGCTATGCCCGCGAGATGGTGCCGGCGTTCAATGCGATTCTCTATTTCCGCGTCGGTTACACCTTGGCCCGCCGCTTCCTTCGCGCCCTCTACCACGTTCGATTGGGCTGGGCCCATGAGGAGGCGCTGGCCGCCTTCCCACCCGATACGACGGTGGTGTTCTTTATCAACCACCGCAGTAACATGGACTACCTGCTGGTTACCTATCTCGCCTCGCGGAGCGCGGCTCTTTCCTATGGCGCCGGCGAGTGGGCGCGGATTTGGCCGTTTCGCTCCGCACTCCGGCTCGCCGGCGCTTACATCCTGCGCCGTGACGCCAGCGATCCGGTCTATCGCGCCGTACTTCGGCGTTATGTGCAGATGGCGACCGCCGCCGGCGTGCCCCACGCTATCTTCGGCGAAGGACAATTGTCGCGTAACGGCATGGTGAACGCGCCCAAACTCGGCCTCCTCGGCTACATTTGCGGCGGGTTCGACCCCGACAAAACCTCCGACATTCTGTTCATCCCGGTCGGCACCAACTTCGACGCCGTGATCGAGGAACGCATATTGATCGAGAACACCGCGAAGGACTTTCGCGGCAGCAGCGCGTTCTTCGTTCTCGCCTCAACCAGCCGTTTCGCAATCCAACAAATTTGGCGCAAGCTCGCTGGCCGCTACCGCGGATTCGGCGTCGCCAGTGCCAGCTTCGGGCAGCCCCTGTCACTACGCGCCTGGTCGGAGAAGCGCGACATCGACCTACGAAAATGCGACCGAGCGGTGTTCTTCGAGGCCGTCGAGGATCTCGCTCGGGATCTTACGGAGCGCACACTCGAGGTTATCCCGGTACTCGCGGTCCCTCTCATCGCCATGACTCTGCTCGAATCGCGTGAGCCATCGCCCGTGACTGAGCTAAAACGCCGCACGCACGAAGAAATGGAGGCATTGCGCGAGCTCGGTGCCCATATTGGCTTCGAGGAGGGCCGCGAAGACGACGCATTGAATGCCGGCATGGCCATGCTCACGGAACGGCGGCTGGTCGTGATCGATGAGCAAGGAAGGGTGGCACCGCGCGACGAAGAGCGGGCGCTTCTCAACTACTACGCCAATTCCATCGTCCAGTTGCGTGCCCGGCTGATGGAGGTCTCAAAAAATTGACGAATCACCACTTTCGGGCGCGCCTACAGGAATTGGTCGTTGGCGGCTTGCGGACGCCGATCGGGGAAATGGTCGCCCGGCCCTGGTTCGACGCCGTGGCTTTGCAATTGATCGCTGGCTGGTTCTTTCCGCTGTCGCGGCTATGGGCTGCGGCGCGTGCCGCCGACGGTTCCGTCGAGCGCTTTTTCGATGAGGCCGAGCTTAGCACGACGCCGCGCCTCAGGCGTTGCCTCGGCAACCGCCTTGATACGTTCGAGGACGTTCGCAAGCGGGTCGTCGGTGTCGAACGCGAATGGGAGGCCACATTCTTCGGTTCGGACGAACGCAGCCCCGAGATTCGCGCGGCGGTCGAGCGCAACCGCCTCGAGGCACGCGACGACTACAACAGCCGGCGCGGCCTGTTTATCCCGCTGCGGCTGGCGGCGCGCGTTCCGCCGGTACGCTGGGATATCCCGGCGCCAAGCGAGGTCGCCGCTATCTATGACGAACTGGTCGTCGATCCGGCCCGTGCCTTCGCGCCGCCGGCGGAGATGCCCGAAGTCACCGAGTCCCATGCCGTGGCCCGGTCGGACGGCGGACGGAGTTATTGGTTGCGCTTCCGGTCGCCCTCGGCGCGCATGAACGATCGGGTCGTCGCACGGGTCTATGAGCCGCCCGACGCCGACACCGCCCCGACCGTGATTTTCGGCCACGGCATCTGCGTCGAATTCGACCACTGGCGCGGTGTCGTCGACGAAGTCGAGGCGATGGTCGCGATGGGCATCCGGGTCGTTCGTCCGGAGGCTCCGTGGCACGGCCGCCGGGTACCGCCCGGCCGCTACGGCGGCGAGAGGTTCATCGCGACGGCGCCGCTGGGCGCGCTCGACCATTTCACCGCGGCGGCCCGCGAATGGTCTGTATTGATCGACCGGTTCCGCCGCGCCACCAATGCGCCGATCGGCATCGGTGGCTCCAGCTTGGGGGCGATGACGGCACAGGTCATCGCCGACAGATCGCGATCTTGGCCGCGCCGCTTGCAGCCCGATGCGATGCTTCTGATTACCCATTGCGGGCGCATCGAGGATGCCGTCGTGCGTGGCTCGCTGGCCAAAGCCTGGGGGATTGCCGAAGCGACCGAGGCCAAGGGTTGGAGCACCGATGAGATGCGCCGCTACATGCCCCTGCTCGACATTCAGGGCAAGCCGGCAATGGCACCCGAGAACATCGTCACCGTGCTTGGCAATCGGGACGATGTCACGCCGTTCGATAGCGCAAGGGTGTTGATCGAGGACTGGGGGATTCCGGCCGAGAACCGGTTCATCTCGCGCCGTGGCCATTTCAGCGTTCCGCTGGCGATGATGCGCGATCACCACCCGCTCAAGAGATTCCGGGCGATTTTGGAGCACCTGTCCAGCACCTAGACGGTGCGCCACTGGCGACCGCGCCCGCCCGCCAACATCAATCTCCAAGTCGCTTACCGCCCGGCGGGAGCAGCCGGTCGGGTCCGGAGCCAAGGCGGTGCGCCATGTCACGGTGCGGTGTTTTAGACGGAAGATGTGAAATCCGTTAACAATTTGCGAATAGCTCACCTCGACCTTCCCCAATGCACGATCTTCGGCTACCATCGGATCCAGTTCGAGGGGTCATTTGGAGATTGCCGAATGAAGGCCCATCGACCAATCACGCTCAGCGCTCTGACCTTGACGATCCTCTTTGTTGCCGCGTGCGACAAGATGATTGCGGAAGAAGCCGGCCCCCCCGACCGACCGCCACTCAAGCCGGAATTCACGGCGATTACCGCCCCCGATGAGTTCGGTGTCGGTGACCCCAACGGGTTCATGCTGTTGGTCTTCGTCGACGGACAGGATCTCGATCCCCTACTCGAAACGCCGGTTCTGTTCAACATTACGGCAAGTTCGGGACAGCCCATCGACGCACCGCCATCCAATGCGGTCACCATCGGTGACGTCGCACTGGGCGGCGGGGTGGTCGGGTTCGATTTCAGCGACATCGAGGCCAAAGGCGATATCACCGTCTGTGCGGCGGCCGAAGGCGTCGCCGGTAAGCCATGCACGACGGTCGCGCTATTCGACGCAGAAATCGAGGCACTATCCGACCTCGTCCAAACCGAGATCCGCAATCGCGATACATTGCGGCGCCTGTTGCGACGGCGTTTCCCGAATATCGGCTGCCGGTGCACGGGGAAGGAGGTCAAAATCGACCGCACCAAGCGCCCGGATGGGAACTTGGGCAGTTTCTCCAACAATCTTGGCGGCAACCGTCTCGGCCCCCACCGCGCCGGCAATGTCCGGTCGACGCCGCGGTTCACAAGCACCATGAAATTCGAAGCGCACTTCACCTACGCAATCATCAACGAGCCTCAACAAGGAGCCATACCCGATGGTGCATGGCAGGGCATCCAACAGGGTATGGTGGCGCTTTGTAGCGAGGGGCAAAACATCAACTCGACAATTACTTTCAACGCCGGCACACAAAATCAGGTAGCCAAGAACAAGAAGAAGGACGGAACCGACTATCCATATGATACCTCGAAGGATGCGAGCAAACTGACGACGGATGGCTGGGGCTACGTTGTGCAGGCGCGTTCAAGCAATCGCGAAATCACCGGCCGGCTGAAGTCCTACGAGGCACCCGACATCGTTCACTGGATCGATGCACCGGGCCTGAACAATCGGCCGACACGGGCCCTGAAGGGGCTGGAACCGTTCCACATGGACGCATTCTTCCATGTCTTCCTACACGGATCGCCGTCCGTCCCGGCCAACAATTGCGATTGCTATTTCGGACTCCGCACCGGGCGGGCGGATGCGCGGGGTGTGGCGCAGAGCCCACGAATCCTTTCCAACGTCGATTGCGGCCAATAAAGCGCTCCGCAGGCGGGAAGCGGCGCAACGGTCACCTACGTGACGCAATTGTTATCTAGGCGGCGCGGCGTCCCTTGACCTTATAAGCGTTCGTAGGGTCGGACGAGAGTTGCTCCGGAAGATTGGCGCTCGGGGTAGCTGACGTGGTGAATCGAGGTGCGCCTGCGTGCGCTGCAAGAGGGTCAAAATCTCAACCGCTCTGACCGAATCAAACCGTCGACATTCACCTACCGTTGAATCCAAGACTCGGCGTGCCTTGGGAAAACGGCTAAAATGAGAGCTTCAATGGCCGCCTCCGGGACGAGCTGCTAACCGGCGAGATCTTTTATTCATTAAATTCCAATTATTCGGATGAGGATGTTCGTTTATACCAAGTCTCTGTGAGTGGGACTCATATAGGGGCTTTCCGGAACGGTGTTTTTCTGATTCAAGATGGCAAACGGATGGAGGTTTGCCATGGGTTCTCCGGTTTCACTTCGAGACGATTTTGGTGCGGCCGGACTTCG